>JAFKFM010000005.1 GCA_017308135.1 Alphaproteobacteria bacterium | reverse complement strand
GTGTCAACGGCGGTCGGATTCCAGGCCAGGGTGGCGGAGCAAAAGTAGGCCACTGGCGTCGTGGAGCGGCGGATATGGCAAGGGCCCCGATCGGGGCCCTTGCCATATCCGCTGCCGGGATTGATCAGGCGATGATCTCGCCGGTTTCAGGATCGGCGTTTTCGACGGCGGCCTGGGTTTCCTCCGCCGCGGCGGTGGCGCGCCGGCGGCCAGCGGATTGCCTGAGGCGGTAGCTGTCGCCGTTCATGGCCAGGATGCTGACGTGGTGGGTGAGCCGGTCGAGCAGCGCGCCGGTCAGCCGCTCCGATCCGAGGACCGAGGTCCAGTCCTCGAAGGGCAGGTTCGAGGTGACGATGGTCGAACCGCGCTCGTAGCGCTGCGAGAAGACCTCGAACAGGAGCTCGGCGCCGGTCGGCGACAGCGGCACATAGCCGAGCTCGTCGACGATCAGCAGCTTGACCGCCTGCAACTCGCGCTGGAGCCGGAGCAGACGCTTCTCGTCGCGGGCCTCGAGGAGCTGGCTGACCAGCGAAGCCGCCGTGGTGAACGCAACGGAGAAGCCCTTCTGGCAAGCGGCCAGCCCGAGCGCGAGAGCGACATGGGTCTTGCCCGTGCCGCTGTTGCCGAGTGCGATGATGTTCTCCCGGCGCAGGATGTAGCCGCATCGTGCCAGTTCCAGCACGAGCATCTTGTTGAGGCTCGGGATCGCCGTGAAGTCGAAGGTGTCGAAGCTCTTCACCGCCGGGAACCGCGCCGCCCGGATCCGCCGCTCGACCATGCGCCGTTCCCGGTCGATCAGTTCGAGCTCGACCAGCCGCAGCAGATAGCGGGGATGATCGACGCCGTCCCGGGCGCATTCCCGCGCGACCTTGTCGTATTCGCGCAGCACGGTCGGCAGCTTCAGATGCTTGAGATGATGTGCCAGCAGCACCTGCGGCGTTCCCGCGGTGGTGCCCGCCGGCATCGCCTCCTTCGCCGGGCCCATCATGCCGCGGCTCCCGGCAGGAGCACGGCATAATCGGCGGCCGAGGTCGTCTTCACCGCCGTCTTCGGCAGATGCGGATAGGCCGCCAGATTGAGGCGGGCCGGACGCCGTTCCAGGCGCGCCAGCGCGATCAGCTTCACCGCGTCGAAGCCGATCGCGCCGAGCCGGATTGCCTCACCGACGGCGAAGCTCACGACATCGCGCGGCAGGGCCTCCATCAGCCGCAGCACCTGGATGAACTCGCGCTTGCCGCGATTGCCCATCCGCGCTTCCAGCAGATGGCGCAGGTGCTGGAAGGCCTCGGGCAGGTCCCAGCCCTGCAACGCCGCCGCCTGGTCGAGCGCGTTCGGCTTTTCCTCAATCAGCGCCAGATAATGCAGCGGATCGGCGACGAACACGCCGGTCCCGTAACTGCGCGGATGCCGGGCGATCTCCTCGCCCCGGCACAGGATCACGACCTCCTCGACGAAGCCCTTAACCACCACGTCCTGGAAGCCATAGGCCGTCGGCACCGAGTAATCGTTCGACCGGTAGCGAACCAGCGCCGTCGATGAGACCCGCCCACCACGCTTCTCGCACGGCTCCAGCGGCACCGCCGGCAAGGGGCGCAGGGCCTCACAATCGGCCGAGAGACGCTCGCCGATCGTCTGCGCGTGTCGACCAGTCCGCTCGCCCTGTCGCCGGCGGCAGCGCTCGGCCAACATCGCGTTCAGCTCGGCGAAGCTCGCCGCCACCGGGATCGGCGTCAGGAAGTTCGAGCGGGCATACTTCACCAGCCCCTCGACCTTGCCCTTGTCGTTGCCCTTGCCCGGGCGGCCAAACCGATCCCGGAACAGATAGTGGCTCACCAACTCGGTGAACGCCCGCGTCCGCTCGCGCCGGCCATCGCCGCAGATCTTCGCCACCGCGATGCGCGTGTTGTCGTAGAGCACCGACAGCGGTACGCCGCCGAAGAAGCCGAACGCCGAGACGTGACCGTCCAGGAAGGCTTCCGTCGTCTCCCGCGGATAGGCCTTCACGAAGCAGGCGTCCGACTGTGGCAGGTCCAGGCAGAAGAAGTGGATCTTCTGACGCACCCCGCCGATCACCGCGGTTGCCTCGCCAAAATCCACCTGGGCGTGACCGGGTGGGTGCGCCAGCGGAACGAAGGTCTCGCGACCGCGCGCCCGGCAAAGCCGCACATGGTCCTTCACTACCGTGTAGCCGCCGGCAAAGCCGTGCTCGTCCCGCAGACGTTCGAAGATCCGCTTCGCCGTATGGCGCTGCTTCACCGGTGACGCCCGATCCCCGTCCAGGATCGCCTCGATCACCGGCAGCAGCGGACCGAGCTTCGGCTTCTCGACCGGCCTCGTGCGCGTGTAGCCCGGAGGGATCGAGAACCGGCACATCTTGGCGATCGTCTCGCGGCTCAGTCCGAACACGCGAGCCGCTTCCCGTCGGCTCTGCTTCTGGTTGAAAACGAAATCGCGAACCGCCGCGTAGACCTCCACAGCGAACATCCTCGCCGACCCCAAAGGGGCCAGCCTATCCAGTGGACGACTTTTACACCGCCCGCGCCCGCACAAGCGCCGGCGCTTCACTGGATGGTTTTCTCACCGCCGTGCACA
>JAFKFM010000004.1 GCA_017308135.1 Alphaproteobacteria bacterium | reverse complement strand
TCTGGTCGTACGCCATGAACGTGGCGCCGCCCGACTCAGCCAGCACCTTCGTGATCGCGGCCGTCAGCGACGTCTTGCCATGGTCGACGTGGCCGATCGTCCCAATGTTGCAGTGCGGCTTGTTCCGCTCGAATTTCGTCTTCGTCATGGCTTATGCCTCGGAATGGATGCGGGTTGTTACCAGCGGTAGTGCGAGAAGGCGCGGTTCGCGTCCGCCATGCGGTGCGTGTCCTCGCGCTTCTTGATGGCGGCACCGCGGCTATTCGCGGCGTCCAGCAGTTCCACCGACAGGCGTTCGGTCATCGTGTGCTCCGAACGCTCGCGCGCGGCGGAGATCAGCCAGCGGATGGCCAACGCCTGCGAACGCTCCGGACGGACTTCGACCGGAACCTGGTAGGTCGCACCGCCGACGCGGCGCGAACGCACTTCCAGGTTCGGCTTCACGTTGTCGAGAGCCTGGTGGAATAGCTTCAGACCGTCGGCGTTCGCCTTCTTGGCGACGATGTCGATCGCCCCATAGACGATCGATTCCGCGACGGAGCGCTTGCCGTGGTGCATCAGCACGTTGGTAAAGCGCGAAATGACGAGGTCCCCGAACTTCGGATCGGGGAGCACTTCACGGCGTTCTGCGCGATGGCGGCGCGACATGGCTTCCGTATCTCCTTACTTAGGACGCTTGGCGCCGTACTTCGAACGGCGCTGCTTGCGGTCCTTGACGCCTTGCGTATCCAAGGTGCCGCGGATGATGTGATAGCGAACGCCGGGCAAATCCTTGACGCGGCCGCCGCGGATCATGACGACCGAGTGTTCTTGAAGGTTGTGGCCTTCGCCCGGGATGTAGCTCGTGACCTCGAAACCGTTGGTCAGACGCACGCGGGCAACCTTACGAAGCGCCGAGTTCGGCTTCTTCGGGGTCGTCGTATAGACGCGGGTGCAAACCCCGCGCTTCTGCGGGCTGGCCTCAAGGGCCGGCACCTTGTTCCGCGTCGGCTTGTCTTGGCGCCCCTTGCGGATCAGCTGGTTGACCGTCGGCATTCGATCGCTTCCTTGCGCTCGTTCTCTTCCGGTACCGGCCGCAAACGCGACCGGACGACGACGCCACTTTCGAGGCGCCAAAAAGGCCCGCGCGTGGCGGACGGGTCCGCGCCGCGTGGGGCCAGAATTTGTGGTGTCGAGAGGTCCGACACCGGGACATTCCGCATTTCGCCCGGGAACCCGAGTTTCGGACGGCTATCGCGCCCGACGTTCCGGCCCCTGTTGAAAGGCGGGCGGAAAGTAGTGATTCGGGCCGCAAGCGTCAACATCAATCGACTCAACGAACAATGATTCCGCTGCGGCGCCATAAATCATTGTTCTATAAAAGAAAACGGCGGCCCGAAGACCGCCGTTTCCGTTCCTTCGACCGGGTCGCCGGGGGCGTTACTTCGCCCGGCGGCGCGCACCAATCGCCTTGGCCTCGTCGCCCTCGCCGGATTCGGCGCCGGCCGGCTCCGAATCGTTGGCGGCTTGGTCCTGCTTGGACGCCAGCAGCTCGCGATCGCGCTCGGCGGCCAGATGGCGCAGACGGTTCATGACCGCACCCGTGCCCGCCGGGATCAAGCGCCCGACGATCACGTTTTCCTTCAGGCCCATCAGGTTGTCGACCTTGCCGTTGACGGCCGCTTCGGTCAGCACGCGGGTCGTTTCCTGGAACGACGCCGCCGAGATGAACGACTCGGTCTGCAACGAGGCCTTCGTGATGCCCTGGAGAACCGGCTTGGCCGTGGCGCCGCGCATGTTGAGCTCGGCGGCCTTGGCGTTGGCGATCTCGAACTCCACGCGATCCACCTGCTCGCCCGCGAGGTAGGTCGTATCGCCCGGCTCGTCGATCTCGACCTTCTGCAGCATCTGGCGAACGATCACCTCGATGTGCTTGTCGTTGATCTTCACGCCCTGCAAGCGATAGACGTCCTGGATCTCGTTGACGAGATACGTGGCGAGCGCTTCGACGCCCATCACGCGCAGGATGTCGTGCGGCACGGGATTGCCGTCCATCAGCAGATCGCCGCGCTGCACGTAGTCGCCTTCCTGAACCGAAATGTGCTTGCCCTTCGGGATCAGGTATTCGACCGGCGTCGCGGATTCGTCGCTCGGACGAACCACGATGCGGCGCTTGGCCTTGTAGTCCTTGCCGAACTCGACGCGACCTTCGCCTTCCGAGATGATCGCGTAGTCCTTCGGACGACGCGCTTCGAAAAGTTCGGCCACGCGCGGCAGACCGCCGGTGATGTCGCGCGTCTTCGACGATTCGCGCGGGATACGCGCGATGATGTCGCCGGCGTGGATGTCCTGGCCGTTGTCGACCGAGAGCACCGCGTCGACCGACAGGAAGTAGCGCGCCTCAACCCCGTTCGCGAGCTTGATGACGTTGCCCTTCTTGTCGCGCAGCTGGATCTGCGGCTTGAGATCGGCGCCGCGCGGCTGCTGACGCCAATCGACGACGACCTTCGACGAAATGCCGGTCGCTTCGTCCATGACTTCGCGGATCGACACGCCTTCGACCAAGTCGACGTAATGGGCGACACCTTCCTTCTCGGTGATGATCGGAAGGGTGTACGGATCCCACTCGGCCAGCTTCTGGCCCTTCTTGACGACCGCACCTTCGTCGGCGATCAGCTTGGCGCCGTAAGGCACGCGGTGACGCGCGCGTTCGCGGCCCTGCTCGTCGACTAGCACGATTTCCGAGTTACGGCCCATCACGACGGGCACGTTCGCGGTGTTCAAGACGACGTTGCGGTTGCGGACCTGCACCTTCGCGTCGTAGGCCGCTTCGACCGACGACTGCTCGGCGCCGCGCTGGACGGCGCCGCCGATGTGGAAGGTACGCATCGTCAGCTGCGTGCCGGGTTCGCCGATCGACTGGGCGGCGATGATGCCGACCGCTTCGCCGATATTGACCGTCGTGCCGCGCGCGAGGTCGCGGCCGTAGCACGCCGCGCACACGCCGCCCTTGCTTTCGCAAGTCAGCACGGAGCGGATGCGGACCTTGTCGATGCCGCTCTTTTCGATGCGGTCGACCAGTTCCTCGACGATCAGCGCGCCCGACTTCACGATCGGGTCGCCCGTCAGCGGATCGAGAATGTCCTCGGCCGCCGAACGGCCCAGGATACGCTCGCCCAACGGGGCGATGACTTCGCCGCCTTCGACGATCGCCTTCATCGTGAGGCCGTGCGGCGTGCCGCAATCCTCTTCGACGATGATCGCATCCTGCGCCACGTCCACCAGACGGCGGGTCAGGTAACCCGAGTTCGCCGTCTTGAGCGCCGTGTCGGCGAGGCCCTTACGCGCGCCGTGCGTCGAGTTGAAGTACTCGGCGACGGTCAGGCCTTCCTTGAAGTTCGAGATGATCGGCGTCTCGATGATTTCGCCCGAGGGCTTGGCCATCAAGCCGCGCATGCCGGCGAGCTGCTTGATCTGCGCGGGAGAACCGCGGGCCTGCGAGTGCGCCATCATCCAGACCGAGTTGATGGGCTTGCCCTTCTCGGTCTTGGAGATCTCCTTCATCATCGCCGCGGCGACGTTGTCGGTGCACATCGACCAGGCGTCGACGACCTTGTTGTACTTTTCGCCCTGCGTGATCAGGCCGTCCTGATACTGCTGCTCGAACTCGGCGACCTTGTGCTGGGTCTGCTCGACGAGCTGCTTCTTCGCGGCCGGGATGATCATGTCGTCCTTGCCGAACGAGATGCCCGCACGGCACGCATGCGCGAAGCCCAGCGCCATCAGGCGATCGGCGAAAATCACCGTCTCCTTCTGGCCGCAATGGCGGTACACGACGTCGATGACGTTCTGCACGTCCTTCTTCGTCAGCAGCGTGTTGATCAGCGAGAACGGCACGTTCGGATGGCGCGGCAGCAGCTGCGACAGCAGCATGCGGCCCGGCGTCGTCTTCACGCGCACGGTGATCGGGTTGTTGTCCTTGTCGACCGTCTTATAACGGCACTCGATCTTCGTCTGGATCGTCACGCGCTTGTGGAACAGCGCCTGCTCGATTTCCGCGACGTCGCCGAAGGACATGCCCTCGCCCGGCTCGCCTTCGCGCTCCAGCGAGACGTAGTAGAGGCCGAGGACGACGTCCTGCGACGGTACGATGATCGGCTTGCCGTTCGCGGGGCTGAGGATGTTGTTGGTCGACATCATCAGCACGCGCGCTTCAAGCTGGGCTTCCAGCGACAACGGCACGTGGACGGCCATCTGGTCGCCGTCGAAATCCGCGTTGAACGCGGTGCAGACGAGCGGGTGCAGCTGGATCGCCTTGCCTTCGATCAGCACGGGCTCGAACGCCTGGATGCCCAGACGGTGCAGCGTGGGCGCGCGGTTCAGCAGAACCGGGTGCTCGCGGATGACCTCTTCCAGGATGTCCCACACTTCGGGACGTTCCTTTTCGACCATGCGCTTGGCGGCCTTGATCGTGGTCGCCATGTTGTAGAGTTCGAGCTTCGAATAGATGAACGGCTTGAACAGCTCGAGCGCCATCTTCTTCGGCAGGCCGCACTGGTGCAGCTTGAGTTCCGGGCCGACGACGATGACCGAACGGCCCGAGTAGTCGACGCGCTTGCCGAGCAGGTTCTGACGGAAGCGGCCCTGCTTGCCCTTGAGCATGTCCGACAGCGACTTCAGCGGACGCTTGTTGGCGCCGGTGATGACGCGGCCGCGGCGGCCGTTGTCGAACAACGCGTCGACGGCTTCCTGCAGCATGCGCTTTTCGTTGCGCACGATGATGTCGGGTGCGCGCAGCTCCATCAGCCGCTTCAGACGGTTGTTGCGGTTGATGACGCGGCGATAGAGGTCGTTCAGATCGGACGTGGCGAAGCGACCACCGTCCAAGGGGACCAAGGGGCGCAATTCCGGCGGAATGACCGGAATGACTTCCATCACCATCCACTCGGGCTTGTTGCCCGATTCGACGAAGGCTTCGACGATCTTGAGACGCTTGACCAGCTTCTTGCGCTTGGCGTCGGAGCTCGTCTCCTTGAGCTCCTCGCGCACGCGCTCTTCTTCTTCCTCGAGGCGGATTTCGCCGAGGAGACGCTTGATCGCTTCCGCGCCGATCAACGCCTGGAAGGCGTCGTCGCCGTACTCGTCCTGCGCCTTCATGAACTGCTCTTCCGAGAGCAGCTGGTGCATCTTGAGCGGGGTGAGACCCGGCTCGACGACCACGTAGTTCTCGAAATACAGCACGCGCTCGAGGTCGCGCAGCGTCATGTCGAGCAGCAGACCGATGCGGCTGGGCAGCGACTTCAGGAACCAGATGTGCGCGACCGGCGAGGCGAGCTCGATATGGCCCATGCGATCGCGGCGCACCTTCGACAAGGTGACTTCCACGCCGCACTTCTCGCAGACGATGCCCTTATACTTCATGCGCTTGTACTTGCCGCACAAGCACTCGTAGTCCTTGATCGGCCCGAAGATACGCGCGCAGAACAGGCCGTCGCGCTCGGGCTTGAAGGTACGATAGTTGATCGTCTCGGGCTTCTTGATTTCGCCGTGCGACCAAGCCCGGATCTGATCCGGGCTCGCGATCATGATCTGGATTTGGTCGAACTGCAGCGGCTTGGCCGGTGCGCCGAAAAGATTCGCGATCTCGTTCTGCATTACGCTCTCCCGTATCGCTTAGTAGCCGCGCTGGTTGAGTTCGACGTTGAGGCCCAAGGAGCGCAGCTCCTTGACCAGAACGTTGAAGGACTCGGGGATGCCCGCTTCGAAATTGTCCTCGCCGCGAACGATGGCCTCGTAGACCTTCGTACGGCCGGCCACGTCGTCCGACTTGACCGTGAGGATTTCCTGCAGCGTGTAGGCGGCACCGTAGGCTTCGAGGGCCCACACTTCCATTTCGCCGAAGCGCTGACCGCCGAACTGCGCCTTACCGCCCAGCGGCTGCTGGGTGACGAGGCTGTACGGACCGATCGAACGCGCGTGGATCTTGTCGTCGACCAAGTGGTGCAGCTTCAGCATGTAGATGTAGCCCACGGTCACCGGGCGATCGAAACGCTCGCCCGTACGGCCGTCGGTCAGCCACACCTGACCGGTGTGGGCGAGACCCGCCTGTTCGAGCATCGCGTTGATGTCCGCTTCGCGGGCACCGTCGAACACGGGCGTGGCCATCGGCACGCCGCGGCGCACGTTCTCGCCCAGATCGATGAGCTCGGCGTCGTCGAGCTCGCGCCCGCCTTCCTTGAGCTCTTCCTTGGCGTAGACCTTCTCCATCTTCTTGCGAAGATCGGCGGGCTTGGCCGTGCCGCGACGGACCTTGTCGACCATCTGCCCGATCTCGCGGCCGAGCGTGGCCGAAGCCCAGCCCAGATGCGTTTCGAGAATCTGACCGACGTTCATGCGGCTGGGCACCCCCAGCGGATTGAGCACGAGGTCGACCGGCGTGCCGTCTTCCAGATAGGGCATGTCTTCGGCCGGCATGATGCGGCTGATGACGCCCTTGTTGCCGTGACGGCCGGCCATCTTGTCGCCGGGCTGCAGCTTGCGCTTCACCGCGACGAAGACTTTGACCATCTTCATCACGCCGGGGGGCAGTTCGTCGCCGCGTTGCAGCTTCTCGACCTTGTCCTCGAAGCGGCGCTCGAGCGCCTTCACGGATTCGTCGAACTGCTTCTTCATCGCCTCGACGTCCTGCATCGTCTTGTCGTTCTTGACGATGATCGAACGCCACTGGCCGGGCGTGAACTCCGAAAGGAACGCTTCGTCGATCGTGGTGCCCGGCTTCGGACCCTTCAGACCGCCGGCGAAGCTTTCGCCCAGCAGCACGGCCTTCATACGCTGCGCGGTCGAACGCTCCAGGATCGCGCGTTCGTCGTCGCGATCCTTCGCGAGACGCTCGATTTCCTGACGCTCGATCTGCAACGCGCGCTCGTCCTTGTCGACGCCGCGGCGCGAGAAGACGCGCACTTCGACGACCGTGCCGGCAACGCCCGGCGGCAGGCGCAGCGACGTGTCGCGCACGTCCGACGCCTTTTCGCCGAAGATGGCGCGCAGCAGCTTTTCTTCCGGCGTCATCGGGCTTTCGCCCTTCGGCGTGACCTTGCCGACCAGAATGTCGCCCGGCTTCACTTCGGCACCGATATAGGTGATGCCGGCTTCGTCGAGGTTCTTCAGCGCTTCTTCGCCCACGTTGGGGATGTCGCGCGTGATTTCTTCCTGGCCCAGCTTCGTATCGCGGGCCATCACTTCGAACTCTTCGATGTGGATCGACGTGAACACGTCGTCCGACACGATGCGCTCGGAGATCAGGATCGAGTCTTCGAAGTTGTAGCCGTTCCAGGGCATGAACGCGCAGAGCACGTTGCGGCCCAGCGCCAATTCGCCCAGCTCCGTCGACGGGCCGTCGGCGATCATATCGCCGGCCTTCACCACGTCGCCCTTCTTCACCAGCGGACGCTGCGTGATGCAGGTGTTCTGGTTGGAGCGCTGGAACTTGAGCAGACGGTAGATGTCCACGCCCGACGCGGCGGCCGAGGTTTCCTCGGTCGCGCGCACGACGATACGCGTGGCGTCGACCTGGTCGACCACGCCCGCCCGGCGCGCGGCGATCGCCGCGCCAGAGTCACGCGCGACCTTGCCTTCCATGCCCGTACCGACGATCGGCGCTTCCGCGCGGACCAGCGGCACCGCCTGGCGCTGCATGTTCGAGCCCATCAGCGCGCGGTTGGCGTCGTCGTTCTCGAGGAACGGGATCAGCGCCGCGGCGACCGACACGAGCTGGCGGGGCGAAACGTCCATCAGGTCGACCTGATCGGGCTTCACCAGAACCGCGTCGCCGCCCTTACGGCAAGCGACGAGTTCGGCCGTGATGCGGCCCTTGGCGTCCACTTCGGTGTTGGCCTGGCCGACGTAATAACGGCCTTCCTCCATCGCCGAGAGATAGATCACCTCGTCCGTCGCGCGGCCGTCCTTGACCTTGCGATACGGGCTTTCGATGAAGCCGTACGGATTGACGCGCGCGTAGGTCGCCAGCGAGTTGATCAGACCGATATTCGGACCTTCGGGGGTTTCGATCGGGCAGATGCGGCCGTAATGCGTCGGGTGCACGTCGCGGACTTCGAAGCCCGCGCGTTCGCGCGTCAGGCCGCCCGGCCCGAGGGCCGAGAGGCGGCGCTTATGCGTGATTTCCGACAGCGGGTTCGTCTGGTCCATGAACTGCGACAGCTGCGACGAACCGAAGAACTCGCGCACCGCGGCGGCTGCGGGCTTCGCGTTGATCAGGTCGTGCGGCATGACGGAGTCGATTTCGACCGTCGACATACGCTCGCGGATCGCGCGCTCCATGCGCAGCAAGCCGACGCGATACTGATTTTCCATCAGCTCGCCGACCGAACGCACGCGGCGGTTGCCCAGGTGATCGATGTCGTCGATTTCGCCGCGGCCGTCCTTGAGTTCGGTCAGCGTCTTCACGATCGCCAGGATGTCGGCCTTGCGCAGGATACGCACCGTGTCGGCGACGTCGAGCTGCAGGCGCGCGTTCATCTTCACGCGGCCGACCGACGAAAGGTCGTAGCGTTCGCTGTCGAAGAACAGACCCTTGAACAGCGATTCGGCCGTTTCCAGCGTCGGCGGCTCGCCCGGGCGCATGACCCGGTACATTTCGATCAGCGCTTCTTCGCGGCTGCCGTTCTTGTCGGCCTTCAGCGTGTTGCGCATGTAGGGGCCGACGCTGATGTGGTCGATGTGCAGCGTCGGGATTTCCTTGACGCCCGCTTCTTCCAACAGCTCGAGATTCTGCGCGGTCAGCTCGTCGCCGGCCTCGACATGGATCTCGCCCGTCTCTTCGTTGATGATGTCGACCGCGACGTAACGGCCCTTGAGGTCTTCGATCGTGGCGAGGACGTCCTTGACGCCTTCTTCCTTCAGCTTCTTGGCCAGACGCGGCGTGATCTTCGCGTCCTTCTCGGCCAGGACCTTGCCGGTCTTGGCGTCGATGAGGTCGGAGAGCAGCTTCTGGCCGCGCATGCGCTCGCCGTCGAACGCCGTCTGCCAGCCGGACTTGCCCTTCTTGTAGACGACCTGGCTGTAGAAATTGGCGAGGATTTCCTCGGCCGTCATGCCGACCGATTCGCCCAGCTCCAGATCCTTGCCGACCGCCTGACGCTCTTCGCGCAGCTTCTCGGAAGCCAAGCCGTCGAGCGCCATCAGGAACGTCGTCACCGGCAGCTTGCGGCGGCGATCGATGCGCACATAGACGAGGTCCTTGGCGTCGAATTCGAAATCGAGCCACGAGCCGCGATACGGGATCACGCGCGCGGCGAACAAATACTTGCCCGACGCGTGCGTCTTGCCGCGGTCATGATCGAAGAACACGCCCGGCGAGCGGTGCATCTGCGAAACGATGACGCGCTCGGTGCCGTTGATGATGAAGGTGCCCTTGTCCGTCATCAGGGGCATGTCGCCCATGTAGACGTCCTGCTCCTTGATGTCGCGGATCGAGCGCGAGCCCGTGTCCTCGTCGACGTCCCACACGACCAAGCGCAGCGTGACCTTCAGCGGGGCCGCGAAGGTCATTCCGCGCTGCTGGCATTCCTCGACGTCGTATTTCGGATCTTCGAGTTCGTAGCGCACGAACTCGAGCTGCGAACGCTCGGAGAAATCCTTGATCGGGAAAACGGTGCGGAAGACTTCCTGCAAGCCGACGTTCTTCCGCTCGGAGGGGCTGACGCCCATCTGGAGGAACTGCGCATAGGAACTCATCTGCACTTCGATGAGGTTCGGCATCGGCGCGACGTCCGGAATACGACCGAAGCTTTTGCGAATCCGCTTGCGACCCATCACCGTCTGCAACATGTCGACCCTCGTATGGTCCTAATGGACCGAAATTCCGTTGCCGTTCTTCTTTCGGGGAAACAGCGCCCGACCGGTCCGGCCGTCCGTTCCCTTCCGGAAACGAACGGCCGAGCCGGATTTCGGCTTACTTGACCTCGACGGTCGCGCCCTGCTCTTCGAGCGCCTTCTTGAACTTGGCGGCGTCGTCCTTGTTGACGCCTTCCTTGACCACCTTCGGCGCGCCTTCGACCAGGTCCTTGGCTTCCTTGAGGCCCAGGCCCGTGATTTCGCGCACGACCTTGATCACGTTGATCTTCTTATCGCCGGCGGCGGTAAGGTTCACCGTGAATTCGGTCTGCTCGGCGGCGGCAGCGGCGGCACCGCCACCGGCGGCCGGCGCGGCGGCAACCGCCACCGGCGCGGCGGCGGAGACGCCCCACTTGTCTTCCAGCAGCTTCGTCAGTTCGGCGGCTTCCAGAACCGTCAGGCTCGACAGTTCGTCGACCAGTTTGGCGAGATCGGCCATTTCAATTTACTCCTGTGTATCCAAGCGAGTTGGGTTGGTTGGGGTTCGGCTTCACGCCGCGCCTTGCTTCTTCGCGTAAGCGCCAATGACACGCGCCGTCTGCGCCGCGGGGGCGCGGAGGACGGTCGCGAGCCGGGTCGCCGGCGCGTTGAGGAGGCCGAGGAACTTGGCCCGCATCTCCGGCAGGGAGGGCAGGGTCGCAAGCGCCTTAACCGCGGCCACGTCGAGCGCACGCTCGCCGAGGCCGCCAGCAACGATCGTCAGCTTCTCGTTCTTCGTCGCGAAAGCCACCGCGACCTTCGCCGCCGCCACCGGATCGGTGGAGTAGGCGATGGCCGTCGGGCCCTTCAACGATGCCCCGAGATGAGCGTAGCTCGTGCCGTCCAGAGCACGACGCGTGAGCCGGTTCTTCGCGACTTTGAAGCTGGCGCCGGCTGCCCGCATGTTGCGGCGCAGCTCGGTGACTTCCGCCACGGTCAAGCCAGCCTGCTTGGTCACGATGACCACAGCGGCTTCCTTGATCTTCCCGTGGAGGCTGTCGACCAGCTCCTTCTTTTGCGTACGGTCCACGATCGTCTCCTGGTTCGTTCCGATGGCGCTTCCGCGTCACCGGAACCGTTTCACAAGAGCCTCGACCCCTCGTCACCGGCGGCGAACCGCCGGCGGAAAAGATCGAGACCTCGCTCGACCTGTCCCAGAAGTCCCAACTCGCATCGCCCCGGAAAAGCGCCGGGGCTTCGCGATTTGTCGCCTCTGTCTATGCGGGCCGCCTTACTTGGGGCGATTAAGCGTCGGGTTCAAGGAACTCGCCGCACCAGCAGTCTCGGACAGGGTCGCCGAAATTCCCTTGCGGGCGATTTCGGCGTCCCGCCCTGCCCGGCCGAGCCGGACAAGGCGGAAACTCTTTCGCTCGTCTTACGCCGCCGCCGGTGCGGCCGCCTGGCCGCCGAACGCCGCGATATCGAGCTTGACGCCCGGCCCCATCGTGGAGCTGACCGTCACTTTCTTGATGTAGTTGCCCTTCACGCCCGACGGACGCGCCTTGACGATCGCGTCGAGGAACGCCTTCAGGTTCTGGGCGAGCTTGTCTTCTTCGAACTTCACCTTGCCGACACCGGCATTGATGTTGCCCGTCTTGTCGGCGCGGAATTCGACCTGGCCCGCCTTCGCATCCTTCACCGCTTGCGCGACGTTGGGCGTGACGGTGCCGAGCTTCGGGTTCGGCATCAGACCGCGGGGGCCGAGCACCTTACCGAGCTTGCCGACGACGGCCATCATGTCCGGCGCGGCGATCACGCGGTCGAAATTGATTTCGCCCGCGAGCACCTTCTCGGCCAGATCGTCGCCGCCGACGAGGTCCGCACCCGCGGCCTGCGCTTCGGCAACCTTCGGGCCCTTGGCGAACACCGCCACGCGCACCGACTTGCCCGTGCCGTTGGGCAGGGCGACCATGCCGCGAACCTGCTGGTCCGCCTGGCGCGGGTCGATGCCCAGGTTCATCGCGACCTCGACGGTCTCGTTGAACTTGGTGCTGGCACGCGACTTGACGATCTTCACCGCTTCGTCGATCGAATACAGTTTCTCGCGATCGAGACCATCGACCGCCTTCTTCATGCGCTTGCCGAGACGAGCCATGATCAGCCCTCCACCACTTCGAGGCCCATCGAACGGGCGGAACCGGCGATCATCTTCATCGCGGCTTCGACGTCGTTCGCGTTCAGGTCGACCATCTTCTTCTGCGCGATGTCGCGCAGCTGCGAGGTCGTCACCTTGCCCGCCTTGTCGCGGCCCGGCGCCTTGGCGCCGGATTCGATCTTCGCGGCCTGCTTCAGGAAGTAGCTGGCCGGCGGCGTCTTCATGACGAACGTGAACGTACGATCGCCATAGGCCGTGATCACGACCGGGATCGGCATCCCGGGCTCGAGCTTCTGGGTCTGCGCATTGAACTGCTTGCAGAACTCCATGATGTTCAGGCCGCGCTGACCCAGCGCCGGCCCGATGGGCGGCGAGGGATTCGCCTTGCCCGCGGGTACCTGCAGCTTGATGTACCCGACGATTTTCTTCGCCATCGTCCTACTCCTCTTGGCTGCCGGCGCCCCTTAATTGCGGGAGGACACCGGTCGTATCGCCTCGTTGCACATGAATTCACCGGTCGGCCGCCGCATACGGGCGACCGGCGAATTCGAACTAAAGCTTCTCGACCTGGCTGTATTCCAGCTCGACCGGCGTCGGCCGGCCGAAGATCGAGACGGAAACCTTGAGCCGCGACTTCTCCTCGTCGGTCTCTTCCACCAGACCGTTGAACGAGGTGAAGGGGCCGTCCGTCACGCGCACCTGCTCGCCGACCTCGTAGGTGACGGCGGGCTTCGGCTTCTCGATGCCTTCCTTCATCTGGCGCAGGAGGCGATCCGCCTCCTTGTCAGAAATCGGCGCGGGCTTGTTGCTCGCCCCCAGGAAGCCCGTGACCTTCGGCGTGTTCTTGACGAGGTGCCACGTCTCGTCGGTCAGATCCATGCGCGCCAGAACGTAGCCCGGGAAGAACTTGCGTTCCGCCGCGACCTTCTTGTTCCCCTTGCGCACTTCGACGACGCTGTCGACGGGCACCATCACTTCCTCGACCAAGTGCGCGAGGCCCTTCTGCTGGGCCTGTTCCTTGATCGACGAAGCGACCTTCTTTTCGAAGCCCGAATAGACGTGCAGCACGTACCAGCGCATCGCCATGTTGTTCAGGCCCCCAAGCCCAGGATGAGACGCACGCCGTGCGACACGAACCAATCGACGACGAAAAAGAAAATCGCCGCGAGGAACGACATCGCGAACACCATGGCGGTGGTCACGAACGTCTCCTTGCGCGTGGGCCAGGTCACCTTGTTGGCTTCCTGGCGCACTTGGCGGAAGAACTCGCCCGCGCCGACCTTCTGTCCCGTCTGCGGCATCATGCCGACAATTCCCATCCGTCGTTTCGTACTGAAGCTTCGTCGCGCTTGGCAGGAGTGGAGGGGCTCGAACCCCCAGCCCCCGGTTTTGGAGACCGGTGCTCTACCAATTGAGCTACACTCCTAAGCGCGACCCTCGAACTACTCGATGATCTTGGCGACGACGCCGGCGCCGACGGTGCGCCCACCCTCGCGGATGGCGAAGCGCAGGCCTTCGTCCATCGCGATCGGCGCGATCAGGTGAACTTCCATGGCGACGTTGTCGCCCGGCATCACCATCTCCGTGCCTTCCGGCAGGTGCACCATGCCCGTCACGTCCGTCGTGCGGAA
>JAFKFM010000003.1 GCA_017308135.1 Alphaproteobacteria bacterium | reverse complement strand
GGCTTCGGCCGTGCCGCACCTCTTGCGTGCCGTCAGCCCGCAGCCTTCGGGTGTTGCGGGCGCGCCGATCACGACGGGCGCAAAGCGCGCGAACACGGACGACAACTCGCGTTCGTGGCCGATCCAGGTCGCTTCGCCCCAGCCGATATGTCCGGCCGTATCGATCGCGCGCAGGAACACCCACACCGTCTTCGCGCTCGCGCGAACGGGAAACAGGTCGATGGCGCGGAGTTTGGCGGTCATGCGACGACCTTGGCGGCGATGGCGCCCATTCGCAGCAGCATCTGTTGCTTTGCCTTGGCCGCGTGCGCGGTCGCAAGAATGGCGGCACCTTCGGCGTCGCGCTGGGATAGGGCCAGAATGATCTGACGGTGATCGGAAATCACGCCGGCGACGCGCTCGGCGCCGTATCCATGCCGCCCCCAAAGCGCGACGATGATGCCCCAGTGGCGTTCGAGCATGTTGATCGCCTCGAGATTACCGGCGGCCTTGTTGATTTCGGCGTGAATGGCGCGATTGATTTCCAGCAGACCTTGATAGTCGGCGGCAGCGGCGCGCGCCTCGAACTCGGTCTGGAGCCGTTCGACTTCCGCCAGTTGCGCGGCGGTGATGTTCTCGGCCGCGCGGCGGGCGAGCATCGCTTCGAGCGCGATGCGCAAATCGAACATGTCGCGGACGAATGCGGCGTCCACGGCGCGTACGCGCGCGCCGCGATTCGGCTCAAGGATGATGAGGCCTTCGCCATTCAATTGGTGAAGCGCTTCGCGCACCGGCATGTGGCTGGTCGTATAGCGCGCGGCGAGCTCCGCGATTTTCAAGCGGCTGCCGAACGCGATCTCGCCTGCCAAAATATCTTGGCGCAGCCGATCGGATACCGCGTGCGTGCCGATTTCTTGAGCCAAGCGACGTTTCCCTATTCCGGAGATTTTTGATCAAATCTCCGAATTATTTCGTGAAATATATGAATAGATAGCCAGATAGTCAAATAATTTGATCAAAAATGATTTTTCGGTCCTAAAACCAATCGAGGCAGTTTGATGCTCTCGTGAACGAAGGCTTCGGCGCATCTGGGTTTGCAGACTGGGCGATCGATTGCCGGCGCAGCAAGCGGCGGCGGATCTCGCGGATATGCTGTTCGGCCGTTCCGTTCGGCGGAGTCCGCTTCATCGGTCTCGTCCTCGTCCCATTCACGGTGACGACGGGCCGAGATCGCTCCCTTACGCAGGTGGCTCAAACCGACCTAAATGCGCTGACGAAGGTCGATGTACGACCGTTGGCGCGATCGCCTTCAGGCGCTTTCGCGCTCCACGATTTCGAAGCCCATGTCCCAGACCTTGCGCGCGAGCTTCTCGCCCGCAAGGCGCGCGCAGATCACTTGCGCCGCTTGACGGCCGATGTCGTAGCGCGGCACGCGCACGGTCGTCAGCGCCGGCGCGATTTCGGCCGCGACCTCCAGATCGTCGAAACTGCCGATCGCCACGTCCGTTGGCAGGCGCAAGCCACGGCGCGTCGCCTCGAACACAGCACCCGCCGCCAGCACGTCGGTTGCGCAGAACACCGCGCGCGGCCGTTGCGGCAGATCCATCAACGCCGCCATTGCGAGGCGCCCGCCCGCCATCGTGATCGGCACTTCTTGCGCCGCACCGTCGCGCGGGCGAAGCCCGCGTTCGGCGAAGGCGAGTTCGTAGCCGCCGCGCCGGTCGCGCATGCGGTCGTTATCGACCTGCGAGCCGCCGATATAGGCGATATCGGTGCCGTAGCGGTCGATCAGGAAGCGCACCATCGCGGCACTGCCTTGTTTGTAGGAGATGCCGACGGCGAGGTCGATCGGCGTTTCGGGCAAATTGGCGCCTTGCACGACGGGAATACCGGCGGCGCGCACCAACTCGATCGTCGCTTGCGTTTGCGAATTGCCGGTGAAGTAGAGCGCATCGACGCGCCGCGACAGCAAGCCGCGCACGACGCCTTCTTCGGCTTGCGCCGAGAAACCCGAGGCGCCGAGAACGAGTTGCAAATGGTGGCGCGCCAGTTCCTCCGACAGGCCTTGCATCGTATCGGCGATGAACGAGTTGGCGAGAACCGGTACCACCGCGCCGACCATGCCCGAGCGTTGCGATTTGAGCGCGCGGGCGACGAAATCGGGCGCGTAGCGCGTTTCGGCCAAAGCGGCGTCGACGCGCGCGCGCGTTTCCGGCGCCACCTTGTGCGGCTCGCGCAACACGCGTGCGACCGTCATCGTCGAAACGCCGGCATGGCGGGCGACGTCTTGAAGGCGCGAACGACCGGGGGATTTTTCGGCGGGCGGGGACATCGCGTTGTACATCGCAAATTTGTCTTGCATTCGTCAATGTACTCGATAACATTTGATCAAATTCCGGTTTTCGGATGGCAAGGCGCCGGCGAATCGCCGCCGCCATAGGGGAGAGAACGTCGATGCGCGAAGCTCAACGGACCAACTGCGTCTGCGACACGGCGGTGGCGAAATGACCGCCGTCGGCTTCATCGGCTTGGGGATCATGGGCGGGCCGATGGCCGCCAATATCCTGAAAAAGGGCCATAGCCTGACCGTGTTCGATATCGATGCGAAGGCGGTGGCGAAGCTGACGGCGCAGGGCGCACGCGCCGGCGCCTCGCCCGCCGAAGTGGCGGCGGCGAGCGATGTCGTCATCACCATGCTGCCCGACGCGCCCGATGTGGAGCGCGCGGTGCTCGGCCCGAAAGGTGTGGCCGAAGGCTTGAAGCCGGGATCGAGCTATATCGATATGAGCACCAGCGCGCCCGCGACGACGCGCAAGATCGGCGCGGCACTGGCCGCCAAAGGCTGCGCCACGGTCGACAGCCCCGTCGGCAAGACCGCCGAGCATGCGGTGACGGGCACGCTGACGCTGATGGTCGGCGGCGACAAGGATGCCGTCGCGAAGGTCCGCCCGATCCTCGACTGCATGGGGACGGATTTCTTCTATTGCGGCGGCTTGGGCAACGGCCACGCGATGAAGGCGACCAACAACATGCTGGCGACCACGCTGGTCGCGGCGAATGCCGAAATCCTCGCCGCCGGTATCAAGGCGGGCCTGACGCTCGAAACCATGACCTCGGTCATGCAAAAGACGATGGCGTGGAACAATCAGCTCGCCGTCGCTTTCCCGGTGCGGCCGCTGAAGGGCGATTTTGCGCCGGGCTTCATGCTGAAGCTGGCGCACAAGGATTGCCGCATCGCGCTGTCGATGATCGACGAGATGGGGCTCGACGCGCCGGTCAGCCGCGCCACGCTGGCCGCGTGCCGCGACGGCATGGATAAAGGCTTCGGCGAGAACGATGTCGGCGTCCTGCTGAAAATGCGGGAAGACAAAGCCGGCGTGAAGGTCAGGACCGGCCAGTGAGCCTCCCCCCGGACGGGCGCCGCACGCGCGGCTGGGCGGACGCGGTCTTCGTCTATTTCCGGACGATGGCTGTGTTCGCGCTCGTCTGGTGGGGAATCTCCATCCTCACGGGCAACGCGATGCTGCTGCCCGATCCGTGGCGTGTCGCGCGCGCGTTGGCCGACGTCGCGTCCGACGGCGATTTGTTCGCGCAAGCCGCGATCAGCGTTATCCGCCTGACGGCGGCATTATTGATCGCGGCGGCGATCGCCATTCCGCTCGGCCTCGCGATGGGAATGTCGCGCTTATTGGAACGCTTGATCGATCCGGTGGTCGAAATTCTGCGGCCGATCTCCGGCATCGCGTGGATTCCGCTGGCGTTGTTCATCTTCGGCGTGGGCCACGGATTGCCGATCTTCATCATGGCCTATACGGCGGCGTTCCCGCTGTTGATCGGCACGATCGCCGGGGCGAAGCAAGTCGACCGGCGTTTGATCGACGCGGCACGGGTCATGGGGCTTGGCCGCGCGGCGATCATCCGCCGCGTGGTGGTCCCCGCCGCGTTGCCCTCGCTGCTCGTGTCGCTGCGTTTGGGCGTGGCATCCGGCTGGACGGCGGTGATCGCGGCCGAACTTGTCGGCGCGCCCAACGGGCTCGGCTATGCGATCTCCTGGTATCGCGAAATGCTGGTCACGCCCAAAGTCATCGCCTTCATCGGCATGGTCGGCGTGTCGGGCTATCTCTACGATTACGGCCTGCGCCGCTTGAACGAGTATCTAACGCCTTGGGCGCCGAACGCGGGGGACCGGCGATGACCGCGTTCCTGCCGCGCGCCGCGATCCCGGTCGCCTTGCCGTTGGCGTTGATCGTCGTTTGGCAAGCGCTGGCGATGGCGTTCGGCGGCATACGCACGCCGCGCCCGGACCACGTCGTTACCGAAGGGATCGTGCTGTTCGCCAGCGGCGATCTGCCGATGGCGATGGTGCAAAGCCTGGGGCGCGTGTTCTCCGGTTTCGCGGTCGCGGCCGCGTTGGGAATTCCGCTCGGCATGCTGATGGGCACGGTGCGCGCGGCCGAACGCAATCTCGATCCGCTGGTCGAAAGTTTCCGGCCGATCGCGGCGATCGCGTTGCTGCCGATGGCGATCCTGTGGTTGGGGACGGGCACGCCGGCGGCGGTGATGCTCGTCGCCTATGCCGCGTTCTTCCCGATCGTCATCAACACGATCGCGGGCGCCAAATCCGTCGACCGCAATCTGATCCTCGCCGCCGCGACGATGGGGCTGTCGCGCGCGGCGATTCTGCGCACCGTCATCCTGCCGGGAGCGACGCCGCAAATCGCGGTGGGCTTGCGTATCGGCTTGGGCGTCGCGTGGACGGCGATCGTCGCCGCCGAACTCGCGGTCGGCGCCAAATCGGGCGGCGGCGGATCGGGCGGTATCGGGCAGATGATGTTCGTGTTCTTCGCCTATTCGATCGAGCTCAATCGCATCGTCGTCTGCATGGCGGCGGTCGGCGTCGTGTCGCTCGTTCTCGACTGGGCCGTGCGCACGTTGACCGGGCGCATCATGAAATGGAAGCAGCCATGACGATCGAGATCCGCAGCGTCACCAAATCCTTTCCGGCGGCGGGCAAGGGCGTGCTCGCCTTGGCCGAAACGTCGTTCTCGGTGGCGGATGGCGAGTTCGTCGTGATCGTCGGTCCGTCGGGCTGCGGGAAATCGACGCTGCTGAACATGATGGCGGGGCTTATGGCGCCGTCCTCCGGCGCCATCGTGGTGGATGGCGCGGAGGTTTCCGGTCCCGGCATCGATCGCGGCATCATGTTTCAGGATTACGCGCTGTTTCCGTGGCAGACGGTCGAAGGCAATGTCGGCTTCGCGCTCCAGCACGGGCCTGCGGGTGCCGACATGTCGCCGGCGGAACGCGCACGGCGCGTCGCCGATACGATCGCGCTGGTCGGGCTGAAGGGGGCGGAACACAAATATCCGCACCAGCTTTCGGGCGGCATGCGTCAGCGCGTCGCCTTCGCCCGGCTGCTCGCCTACGGGCCCAAATATCTGCTGATGGACGAGCCGCTCGCCGCCCTCGACGCGCAGACGCGCACGATCTTGCAGGACGAGTTGCTGCGCGTCTGGGGCCAAGCGCGACCCGCCGCCGAACGGCGCACGGTCGTCTTCATCACCCATGCGATCGACGAAGCGGTGTTCCTCGCCGACCGCGTAGTGGTGATGGGCAACAGCCCCGGCCATGTGCGCGACGTGGTCGAGATCGACCTGCCGCGCCCGCGCGACGATTCCACGCGCGCCCATCCGCGCTTTCAGGAACTCGTCCAGAAAATCTGGGGCCAGATCCGCAACGAAGCCTATCGCGCCGCAACGGCTTGAGAGCGGCGAACGACAACAACGAAAACCGATAACCAAAAGGGAGAGAACGATGACGCAAGCATTTCTGAATATCGGCCGCCGCGCCGTGGTGGCGGGCATCGCGGGGGCGATCGCCGCCCCGTCCATCGTCCGCGCCCAAGCGCGTCGTGCGGTGAAGGTCTCGGTCGGCCGCCAGCCCTTCGCGGCCGGCAATTCGCCGGTCACGCAATACATGATCGCCAACAAGACGTTCGAAAGCGTCGCCGCCGGCATGGGCGTCGATCTGACCGTTGATTGGCGCGACTACCCCTCCGCCATTCCGATGGTCGAGGCGTTCGTCTCCGGCAATCTCGATTTCGGCATGTGGGGCAACACGCCGATCGTGCGTTTGATCGCGCAACAGGCGCCGATCGTGTTGCTGAACGTGGGCGAAGGGCGCTTGCGCTTCGTCGTCGCGGTGCGGCCCGGCTCGCCGATCCGCAATCTCGCGGACCTCAAGGGCAAGACGGTCGGCGCGTTGCTCGGCGGCGACCCGTACAACGCCTTCACCCAGATGCTGCAATTCGAATTGGGTAACGGTGATCCGCGCGCCCACAACATCACGATGGTGAATTCGCCCACCCAAGCCCAGGCCGCGACGATCCCGGCCGGCATGGATGCGGCGGTGGTGATCCATCCCGCCTATCTCCAGGCCAATGCCGCGATCGGCACGACGGCGATCATGAATTCCTTCGGCTATACCGAAGCGCATTACGAAGGCCCGGCGGGCAAGGGGGCGGGCATTCTGCTCGACTCGGTCAAGAAGGCGCCGTTCTATCCCGATGGTTATTACCTGCATCGCTCGTTCTGGATCACCGGCCAGAACACCGTGCGCAACAACCGCGATGTGGCGACGGCGTTCGTGGTCGCGCAGCAGCAGGCGATCGACGCACTCGGCAAGATGCAGCCGGGGGCCGTGTCCGAACTCGTCAAAGCCTTCTGGAACCTGCCGCCCGAGCAAGGCGCCAAGGTCGTGGACGACGAGGTGTTGTTCAAGCGCGGCTGGTGCTGGCCGACCGAAGGCGACGCGGCGGCGATCCTGGAAATCTCCAAATACATGGTCGCGGGCAAGATCATCGAACGTCCGCTCGCCTGGTCGCAAGTGAAGGGCGCGTTCGCGCAAACGCAGGCGGTGTTGAAAGACGCTTACGAGAAATCGGGTTCGAAGCCCGCGGCGGCGGCGTTCGAAGCGCCGGATGCAACCGATCTGCGCGGCAAGCCCGCGTGGGAACTCGATCGCTGGAAGGACCGCACCTAAAGCCGATAGGCCGTCCGCGCGGTCGCTTCCTCGATCGCGCGGCGGCCGGCGGCGCTCAAGCCCGCTTCGTCGAGCAGCTTGCGGCTTTCCGCGACCCAGCGCGCATAACCGCCGCGCAGATCGATCACCGGCCAGTTGCTTGCCCACATCAGCCGGTCCGGTCCGAACCATTTCAGCAAATGGCGCAAAGCGGGTTCGAGTGTCTTGGCGCTCCAATCCGGGGCGGCTTCCTCGGCCAGCCCCGAGAATTTCGTGAAGACGCGCTTATGCGCGCCGAGCGTTTCGATCCCGGCGCACCATTCCGCGAAGCCGGGCTTGCCGCTGGGCGGGCTCGCGCCGTGATCGACGATGATCGTGATGTCTGGGAAGGCGGCGGCGGTTTTCGCCACGGCCGGGATATGTTCGGTGCGGGTGATGAGGTCCAGCGACAAGCCCGCCTTGCGAACCGCCGCCACGCCCGCTTGTGCGGCAGGGCGCGTCAACCAATCGATGCCATCGACGCGATTGAGCATTGCGCGCACGCCTTTGACCTTCGACCGCGTGGCGAGTGCCGCGAGCTGTGCGCCCGCATCCGGCGCCGTCAGATCGACCCAACCGACGACCCCCTTGATCGCGGACATCCGGGCGCTCGTTTCGATCAGGTGATCGGTTTCGTCGCTATTCGGCGCGGATTGGATCGCGACGGCGGCGTCGACACCCGCTTGTGCCAGCAACGGCGCCAGTTCTTCGGGCATCGCGCGGATATCGAGCGACGGCTCGCGGCGCACGATCAGGATGTCGTCGCGCCGTGCGGGGTCCCAGAAATGGATATGGGCGTCGATCATGGCAGGGGACATCCTTTGTCGATCAGGCTGTCCGCTTGCAGCGCACGCCAGAACGCGGCCGGAATGGGATGCGCGAGCAAAGCGAGATTGTCGGCGAGTTCGTCGACGTGACGGGGCCCGAGCAGCAGCATCGCGACGTCCGGATGGGCCAGCGGGAACTGCAGCGCCGCCGCGCGCAGCGGCACTTCGTGCTTGCGGCATAGCGCTTCGATGGCGCGCGTGCGCGCCAGAACGGGTTCGGGAGCTGGGTCATAATGGAACATGGCGCCCGGCACCGCCCCCGTCGCTAGAATGCCGGAATTGAACACGCCGCCGACGATCAGCTTCGTGCCTGCCGCGCGCGCGACGGGCACGAGTTCCAGCATCGATTGATCGAGCAGGCTGTAACGGCCCGCGACCAGCACGGCGTCGAATTTCGCGCGCGCCATCAGATCGAGTGGTGCATCGATCCGGTTGGCGCCGATCCCGATGGCGCCGACGATGCCCTGTTCGCGCAAAGCTTCGAGGGCGGGATAAGCCGCCATCGCCGCATCGGTACGGCCTTCGACATCGTGCAGATGGACGAGGTCGAGGTGGTTTGTATCGAGCCTTGCCAAGCTGCGCGCGATCGAACGCTGCGTCGCTTCGGGCGAATAATCCCAGATATCGGCCGCACGACGCGCCCCGCCCGGCGGGGCCGCCGCTTGGCCATAGGGTCGCGTGACGCCCGTCTTGGTCGACAGGAAATAATCGTCGCGCTTGCGGCCTTTCAGCCCGGCGCCGAGGCGCTCCTCCGACAAGCCGCCGCCGTAAAGCGGCGAGGTGTCGAAAGCGCGAATGCCCGCATCCCACGCGGCGGCCACGACCGCGCGCGCCGCATCGTCGCCGATCGGGTCGAATAACACGCCCAAAGCCGCCCCGCCGAGCCCCAAACGATTGGCCGGAAGCTTCATCGCTGCACGATGCCCCAGCGGCGCACGGTCACGCGTTCGATCGGTTCGAAGATCAGGCGATCCATGACGAGCCAGATCAGGCCGATGGCGATCATGCCGAGCAACACGGTCTCGGTGCGATACCATTGCACCGCTTCGATCGTCATGTAGCCAAGGCCGTTGGTGCCCGCGATCATCTCGGCCGCCACCAGGGCGCGCCAGCCATAAGCCATCGCCGTCCGGAAACCGACAATCAATTGGACGAGGGCGCCCGGCAGGATCAGCACGCTCGCCAGGCTCAAGCCCTTGCCGCCGAGCGAACGTACTGCGCGATGCAGCGCCTGCGGGATCGCCTGCACGCCGATCACGGTGTTGTAAAGCGTGGCGAAGAAAATCGTGTTGGCGATGACGAACACGACCGAGCCGATCCCGATGCCGAACCAGATAATGGCAAGCGGCACCCACGCGATGCCCGCGATCGATTGCAGGAAGGTCAGCAGCGGCTTCAGCGTATCCGCGACATGGCGGTTGAGGGCGATGGCGATGCCCAGCGGAATCGCGATGCCTGTGCCTACGGCGAAGCCCAGCGCCAATCGACCCAACGAGTTCACCACATGCCCGGCAAGCGTGCCGTCGGCGAGCGTTTCCAGAAGATGCGCCCACACGTCGGGCAGCGGCGGCAGCATGTAGGACGGATAGTCGACGTAGAGCGGCACGATCGCCCAAGCCGCCAATGCCGCCGCGAAGGGCAGAAGCCCGATGGCGTTGGACGGCTTCATGCGCGCTGCTCGGCGTCGGTGACAAGGCCCCAGCGCTCGATCGTCGCGCGCTCAATGGGCTTCAGATAGAACTGGTCGATCAGCAGC
Organism: Alphaproteobacteria bacterium; assembly: GCA_017308135.1. Lineage (NCBI taxonomy): Bacteria > Pseudomonadati > Pseudomonadota > Alphaproteobacteria > Alphaproteobacteria bacterium. The sequence goes on along the minus strand of JAFKFM010000003.1, from coordinate 14,590 downwards.
CAGATCACGCCGACCGAAATCATACCCACGATGGTCCGCGCGGTCTGATGGGATTGGGCGCCTTCGAAGATCAGATAGCCGAGCCCGGTTTTGGCGGCGACGATTTCGGCGAAGATCAAGCCGCGAAACGCGAAACCCGCACCCACGCGTAGCCCCGTGATGATGCCGGGCAAAGCGGCGGGCAAGATTACATGCGTTAGCACTTGAATCCGTGTGCCGCCCAGGGCACGCACCGCGTTGATCAGCGGTTGCGGCACGGTGCGCACGCCGATCAGCGTGTTGTAGAGCACGGGGAAGAACACGACATAGGTCAGCGCGATCAGGATCGTCTTGTAGCCGTAACCCCACCAGATCACGAAGATCGGGATCCAGGCGACCTCGACGATCGCGAACAGGAAATTGATCGTCGGCGAGAGTAGCCTCGACGCGAATGCGTTAAGGCCGATCAACACGCCAAAGAACACGCCGGCGGCGATGCCGATGCCCACCCCCGCGCTGTAGCGCGACAGGCTATCGATCGTATAGACGGGCAGAATGCCCTTGCGCATCAGATCAACGAAGGCGAACCAGACATCGATCGGTGCGGGATAGAAATAGGGTTCGAGCCCGACCAGCGGCACCGAGATTTGCCACGCCGCCAGGAACAGCAGAATGCCGGCGGCACCCTTGGCGGGGCGCGCGAGGCGCCGCGACCAGGGCATGCCGCGCGCGGGCGCTTGGATCAGCGTCCCGGCCATGACGTGACCTCCCGCACCCAATAATTCGTCGCGACGTCGTGAATATCGGCGGCGGCGACGTCCATCATGAAGACGGTCGCGTCCTTCACCTCGATTACGCGGCCAATGGATTGCAGCCGTGTGACGTGAAACGCCTCCGGCGCGAAGGCGAGCGTGATCGCGAAATGCGCCTTGCTGGGTTTGAGGTCGAGACCGGCGGTTAGGGATTGCGCGTGCAACTGCCCCCAGGCGATCCAGCCAAGGCCGATCGTCACAAGGGCTGCCGTCGCGTAAAGCGGCCGCATCAAAGGATGGCGGGCGTTCATGCCGCCTTGCCGTCGACGCCGCGCACGGAGGCGAGGACGTAATCACGAATTCGCGCGAATTCCGGATCGGCGCCGAGTGTGGCCCAATCGCGCCGGTCGCGCGCGATTGGTACGTCGACGATTTCTTTCACGCGGCCGGGGCCGGGCGTGAGGATCGCCACGCGGTCGCCCAGGAAGCACGCTTCCTCGACGCTGTGGGTGACGAACAGAACGGTGATGCGCGATTTCGACCAGATGCGCAGCAGTTCCTCCTGCAGCGTCATGCGGGTTTGGGCGTCGATGGCGGCGAAGGGCTCGTCCATCAGCATCACTTGCGGTTCGTTGGCCAGCGTGCGCGCGACGGCGGTGCGTTGCTTCATGCCGCCCGACAACTCGTGCGGAAACTTCGCCGCCGCGTCGGAAAGATTGGCCATCGCCAGATAATGGCGGGCGCGTTCGTGGCGCTCGGACTTCGGCACGCCCTTGAGCTTGGGGCCGAGCGCCACGTTGTCGAGAACCGTCATCCAGGGCAGCAACGCGTATTCCTGGAAGACCACGCCGCGATCCGCCCCCGGCCCCTCGATCCGCTTGCCGTCGAGCGTCAGCTCGCCGGCGACGGGTTTGAGGAAGCCGGCGATCGCCGAAATCAACGTCGATTTCCCGCAGCCGCTGGGGCCGACGACGCACAGGAACTCGTTCTCCCGGACGTCCAGCGAGAGTTTTTCGACGGCGAGGTGGTGTTCGCCGCGCGTTTCGTCCCGGTATTCGAGACGCAGATCGCGCGCGGCGATACGGATCTTGGGCGTGTTCATCCGCGTTTCGTTACAGACGGCGGTTGGCCGGGATCGGCTTCAGATCGTTGAAAAACTGCGGCGCCACCGCTTCGACATGCTTGTAGAACGACGCGTCGATGACGGTGGCGGCGTCGAGCGAGCGTGCCATGCGCTTGTCGGCGACGAGGGCGGGGATCGCCTTCTTGTTGTAGCCGTCGATCGAGTTGCGGGTGACGCGCAGATCGTAGAGCGAGTTGCGGATCGCGACCTTGACGACGTCGAGGTCGAGGCCGGGGATCCAGCGCATATCGATCTCGGCCGCCGCGTCGTAGTTCTGACGCAGCCATTGATGCGCTTCAGCGAAGGCGACCATGAAGCGGCGCAACTGTTCCGACTTCTGCGAGATGATCGCGCGCGTCGTCAGGATGGAGCCCGGATCGTAGCAACCATTGCAATTCCCGCGGATCACTTCGATGGCGCCGGGCGTGCGCAGCTTCGTGACCGTCGCCCACGGCTCCCACGCCGCCACGGCCTGCACGTCGCCCTGGCGCAAGGCGGTCGCGGTGTTGGCCGGCGGGATGTTGACCAGCGTCAGATCGGTGTCTTTGAGGCCGGCTTGGGCGAGAATGCCGAGCAGATAGCCTTCGGCACCCGTACCGCGCGCGAGGCCGACCTTCTTGCCGCGCAGGCTTTGCAGATCGTCGACGCGCACGCCGCCTTGCGGCGTGGTGATGATCGCGTTGTTCTGCGAATAATTGTCCGACAGCGCATCGCCGTGCAGATGGCCGATCAGCACCAGCGGCTGGCCGCGCGACACGCCCGCCAGGAACGGGACGGAACCCATGATGTTCACGTCCTGCGCGTTGGACAGCAGGCCGTTGATCATTTCGACGCCGGTTTGATACATGACCAGCTTCGCGTCCAGGCCGTGCTTGGCGAAAATGCCGCGCTCGACGCCGATAAAGGCGGCGGCGTGATCGGTCGCGTAAGCGGCGCCGATCTTTATTTCCAGCGGCTGCTGGGCGTTGGCCGCACCCGCCCACAACAAGGCGGCGGCCGCGACGAGATGTTTGAGTTTCAGCATTTTGTTTCGCTCCCTAGGTTTGATCGGCTCTCCGGCCGTTTCAGGTGTCGAGGCGGTTTTGATCGGGCCTGGTCGGCCAGATGAAATGACTGGCGGGTTTGGTGCCGCGCGCCCAGGCGCCGATCAGATCCTTGTCGCGCCGGCGTTGTTTCATCCGCGCGTCGATCGCGTCGGGCGACCAATCGGCCAGCAGGCGTTCCAGCAATTGCGCGCGGATCGCCGCGTGCGCGGGATCGTCGCCCAGATCGCGCAATTCGTCGGGATCGTCGGCGAGGTTGAAAAGCTGCGGCCGGTAGCCGTGATAATAGATCAGCTTCCAATCGCCACTGCGCAACATGCGCTGGCGCACCGCCATGCCACCGGTCCACACCGGTACTTCGTCGGTGCAGTACTCGGAAAAGGTTTCGTCGCGCCACGGCGCATTCGCATCGCGCGCGACGTTCAAGAACGAACGTCCTTGCGCGTGCGGCAAGGCGGGCGCGCCCATCGCGTCCACCATCGTCGCGGCGAGATCGACCAGATTGACGACCTGGCGCCGCCGTTCGCCCTGCGGGATCTGGCCGGGCCAGGATAGGATCAGCGGGACGCGCACCGATTCTTCGTAAAACGTGTGCTTCCACCACAGGCCGCGCTCGCCGATCTGGTCGCCGTGATCGGTCGAATAGACGATCAGCGTGTTCTCGGCGAGGCCATTGCGCTGCAAAGCGGCGAGCACTTCGCCGATCATCGCGTCGAGGCGGTAGGTGAGGGCGTAGTAGGCAATGCGCGCGCGCATCGCGTCGTCCGCCGGCACTTCGTCGATGCCGCGATTGTTGCGCCACCAGGCAAGCCACGGATGCTCCTGGCCCGAGGGCCCGCGCGGCAGGCGTGCGGGCTGAACCTTGCCGGCGAAGCGCGCGTAATCCGCTTTCGTCGCGACGTAAGGCGGATGTGGCAGCATGAAGCCGACGGTCAGCGCGAAAGGCTGATTGTCGCCGCCCTTACGCGCCGCACCCAGCCGATCGAGACAGGCGACCGCCGCGCGCGTCACGTCGCGGTCTTTGACCTCGTAGACGCTTTCGCCCGATCCGCTGCGGATTACGCTGGTGCGGTGCGGATCGTTGGTTTCGTTCAGCACGCCCATATCGTGGCGCGCGATGCCGCCCCAGTTGGGGCTGTGATCGCCGATCTCACGCTCGGCATAGCCGTGCAACTGATCGGGCCCCATTGCATGCAGACGGCCGATCAGAATCGGGCGATAGCCGGCGGCCCCCAGCGCATGCGGCCATGTCGCGCGGTCGGAGACGAGGAAATCGTCGTTGGTCCAGCAATCCTGCGCCGAGGGATGGCGCGCGGTCAGCATCGACATGCGCGACGGCACGCAAATCGGCGAGGGGCAATAGGCCGCGTCGAAGGTGACGCCTTCGCGCGCCAGCCGGTCGAGATTCGGCGTTTCGACGATTTTGTCGCCGTAGCAACCCGTCACGTGGAACGCGTGCTGGTCGGAGAACAGAAACAGGAGATTCGGGCGCTTGCTCATGGGGCGAGTCCCACGGCGCGGTGATGCGCGATCGTCAAATGGCGGTCGAGGGCGGCGGCGGCGGCTTCCGGATCGCGCGCCCGGAAAGCGCTGATCACGGCCATATGCTCCTCCAGCGCGGGGCTCACGCGCTCGGGCGTGAAGCGGCGATGCTGGCGGGCCAACCGGATCTTGTCGAAATTCACGCGATGGACGTCCGCGAGCGTCTTGTTGCCCATCCGGTCGATAATCAGATCGTGCAGCATCCAATCGACGCGCAAGGCTTCGTCGAGATTCTCGCGGTTCGGATTGGCGCGCACGCGCTTCATCACCCGCTCGGTCAGCGCCTCGATCTCCCGGATCACCGGCATCGGCGCTTCGGCGGCGAAGTGGCGCGCGGCGGCGAGTTCCAAAATCCGGCGCAGGCCGAAGGATTCGTTCAGCATCGTGACGTTCAACTCGGTGATCTGGATCCCGCGCTGCGGGATCAAGCGCACCAGCGCTTCCGCTTCCAGCCGCTTCAGCGCTTCGCGCAAGGGGCCGATCGGCACCTTCACGATCTCGCTCAGCTCGCGCTGGCTGACGAATTGGCCGGGCTTCAGGACTTCGGCGAACAGCCGCTCCTTGAAGCGTTCATAGGCTTTGTGGCGGAGAGCGGATTGGGTCACGATCTAAGTCATAACTGATATCTCAGTTTGCACTCAAGTCCCGATTTCGGCCATAGTCGGAAAAAATCGGAGGAGACGACATGGCGACGATCAAGGACATCCACGTCCGCACGCTGGAAAAGCCGCTCGACGGCACGATCCGCAATCCGCGTTACCGCTGGACCGTCAAGCGCAGCTTCCTCGTGTTCGTCGAAACGTCGGATGGGCGCGTGGGCGCGGGTGAGTCCTGGGTCGATGGCGGCGGGCCGGGCTCGCTGAAGGCCTTCGTCGAGGAAGATCTGAAACCCGTCCTGGTCGGCCAAGACGCCGATCTTTCCGAACAATTCTTCAAACGTGCGATCGACATGACGTCGGTATCGACCCGGCGCAGCCAGACTTGGGCCTGCATGAGCGCCATCGACATCGCGTTATGGGATTTGAAGGCGCAGCGCGCCGGGCTGCCGTTGTGGCGCCTGTTGGGCGGCAACGATCCGCGCGTCATGCCCTACGCCAGTGCCGGTCTCTACAAGACCGGCCAGACCGCCGACGAGTTCGCCGAGGAATACGCCGCCTATGTGAAGGAAGGCTACAAGGCCGTGAAGATCAAGGTCGGGGGCGCGAGCCATGCGGCCGACGTGGAGCGCGTGACCAAGCTCAAACGCGCGATGGGGCCCGATGCGCGGCTGATGGTCGATGCCGTTTCGGCCTACGACGTGCCGCGCGCCATCGCTTTTGCGCGCGCGGTGGCACCGCTGGATATCTACTGGTTCGAGCAGCCGCTGCCGATCGACGACGTGGACGGTATGGTGCGCGTGCATGAGCAAGGCGGCATTCCCGTATGCGGCATCGAGAACGATTACGGCCTGCCGAATTTCCGCCGGCTGATCGAACGCAACGCCGTACATTTCGTGCAGTTCGATCCGATCATTTCGGGCGGCATCACCTACGGGCGCAAGATCGCGGCCTTGGCCGAAGCGGCATTCCGCCCGGTGACGCTGCATCATTCGAATTCGGTTGTGTCGATGCTCGCCAACATCCATCTCGCCGCCGCGGTCGCGAACGCCGACTCGGTCGAACGGCATGTGTTCCATAGTCCGTTGTTCGAACGCGCCCCCGAAGGCACGTTCGCGATGACCGACGGCATGTTGACCGCGCCGGAGCGGCCGGGCCTTGGCGTGGATCTCAGCGCGATGATCGGCTAGTCCCGACGCCGCCGGAATGCTATCGAAGACGAAATAGAACCAAGGGGCGGAAGCGCAATGCAGCGGCAAGTCGGTCTCGTCGTTTTTCCCGAGTTCTTCCAGAACGAAGGCGTCGATCAAGTCCTCGACAATATCCAGCGCCGCGCGAAGCCGTTCGCGATCGCGACCTCGCCCTATGTGATGCGCCCCTCCGACGCCGCGAATGGCGGGCGCGAGCCGCCGATCGATGGCGGGCTCGGCACGGTGCGCCTGCTCGACCGGCCGCTTTGGGGCAAGCGCGAATTGTTCGTGCAGACCTCGGTCTCCTACGCGCCCAACAAGGCGCATTACGCGGGCTTGCGCTATCAGCCGCCCGCACCGGACGCGCATACCAAGGCCGAGGGCGCCATCATCGCGTCGGCTTTGGCCAAGGCGAAAGCGCGTGGGCTGAAGACCTATATGCAGGTCCAGGCGGCGATCCCGCCCGGCTATCGGGTGCAATTCGGCGGACCGAAACCGGAGGACGAGCCGTTGTCGTTCGACGGTTCGCGCGTCGGCGACCGGCTCGACAAGAACGGCTCGCTGGCGAGCGAGGAAATCCTCGCCTACACGATCGCGCTGTTGAAGGATCTGGCCGAGGCCTATCCCGATATCGACGGGTTCCATATCGATTGGCCCGAATACCCGCCCTATACGCTCGATAGCGCCTTCCTCGACTTCTCCGAGAGCGTCGCGCGTGCGGCCGATCGGCTCGGCTACGATTTCGAGGGCATGAAACGCGATGCGGCCGCGTTTCACGCGCGGCTCAACACGCGTTTGACGCTGGCCGAGCTGCAAGCGGCGGCGTCGGGCAATGGTATGGCCGCTTGGCTCGCCGACTATCCCGGCGTGGCGGCGGCGCTGAAACTACGCCGGAAATTGGTGACCGATTTCGTCGAGCGTTTGCGCCGGGCGGTGCCGGGCAAGGAGATGCTGCTGCGCAGCTTCCCGCCGCCTTGGACCGACATCTCGGGCTTCGACTTCCCAGCATTGGCGCCCAAGGTCGATGGAATCGCGGTCAAGCTCTTCACCATGCATTGGCCGATGATGGTCGGGTCGTGGGCGAAGCGCTTGCTGCGCGACAATCCGGGCCTCGGTACGCTCGATCAGGTCGCGCCGCTGGTCGCGAAGCTGTTCGACGTTTGCGATGCGCCGGAAAAGTTCGGGCTCGCGATCGCCGAGTATCCCGATTCCGACAGCCCGCATCCGGTGGATGCGGCGGCGCAAATGCGCAAGATCGTCGCGGCCGTGAAGGCGTCGGCGCCCACGCCGGTCAGCGCGATGGCGCATGGCTTCGGTCCGGTCGCGGATTTCGGCGCACGCTTCGACGCCGCGATGAAGGCGGCGAACGGCAAGGTGTGGATCAACCGCTATGGCTATCTCGCCGACGCGAAGCTCGACCTGATCGGCGCGGGCGGTTAGGCCTTCGCCCGCCGGGCGCGCCATTCGCGCCAGAACGGCCAGACGAAGCAGATCGCCGCGACCGCCAGCAGGGCGAGCGAGCCCGGCCGCGTGAACAGCGGCAGCATCGAGCCGTCGGAGATCATCAGCGCGGAGCGCAGCTTGCCTTCGGCCATCGGCGCCAGCACGAAGCCGATGACGAAAGGCGCCATCGGGAAGCGCGCCAGTTCCATCACCAGGCCGACGATGCCGAAGATCAACATGATCCACACGTCGGAAATCTGCCCGTCGACCGAATAGGCGCCGACGATGCAGAATACCAGCACCAGCGGGAACAGAATCGCGCGCGGTACGAGCATCAATCGCGCGAACAGCAAGACGCCGGCGGTCATCAGTGCGAACATGACGACGTGCGCGGCCAGATGCGTCGCCATGATCGTGTTGACGATTTCGGGATTGGTCGTCGCCAGCAGCGGGCCGGGCCGCAGATTGTGCATGACCAGGGCGGCCAGCAGGATCGCGTCCGCGATGCCGCCGGGAATGCCCAGCGCCAGCAGCGGGATCAGCGTGCCGCCGGTCGTGGCGTTGTTGGCGGTCTCGGCGGCGACGATGGCTTCCTCGCTGCCTTGGCCGAACTCCTCCGGCTTCTTCGACACGTTCTTGGCGACCGTATAGGCGACGATCGCCGACACCGTGGCGCCCACGCCCGGATGGATGCCGATCCACACGCCGATCAGCGCCGAGCGGATCATGTTCCAGCCATGTACGACGTAGTCGCGCAAGCCGATCATCACGCCGCGCATCGAGGCTTTGATATGGTCGGTGCTCTGCTCGACATGGATTGTGTCGGCGATCAATTGCGACAGCGCGAACAGGCCGATCACAACGGGCAGAAGCTGGAAGCCGTTGGTCAATGCGTCGGCGCCGAAGGTCAGGCGCACGAGGCCGGAGGTCTGGTCGACGCCCGGCATCGCGACCAGCACGCCGAGCAAGGCCGCAATCATACCCTTGAGAAACGAGCCGCGGCTGAGCGAGGAGACGAGCACGAGTGCGGTGAGGACCAGCGCGAAATTCTCCCACGGGCCGAGCAGCACGGCGATGTCGGCGAGGGGCCGCGTCAGCGTCACCAGGAAGATCCAGCCGACGAAACCGCCGACGATCGAACCCGAATTGCCCAGCCCCAAGGCGCGGCCCGGATAACCCTTTTTCGCGAGCGGATAGCCGTCCAGCGTGGTCATCACCGCGTTGGGCTCGCCCGGAATGCGCATCAGCGTGGCGGTCACGAGCCCGCCCGAAATGCCGCCGACGAACATCGAGATCAGCAGGATAATCGCATCGACCGGTGCCATCGAATAGGTGAAGGGCAAGGTCAGCGCCATCAGCATGCCGGCGGTGATGCCGGGCATGACGCCGACCGCGATGCCGATGGTCACACCGATGAACATGATGGTCATCGGGCCGGGCGAGAGCAGATGGAAGAAGGCGTCGATCAGCGTCACGGCAGCGACACCATCAGGATTTTGACGAATAGCAGATGGATGACGTAGGTGCCGGCGGCGGTCGAACCCAAGACCCACCACATCAGCGGCCGGCGAAACCGCGCCATCGCCGAGCCGACGATTGCCAGGAACGCGAAGGTCGACCACACGAAGGGAATGCCCAAGGCGATCGCGCCGACATAGGCGGCGGTCGCGGCATAGGTGAAGACGGCAAGGCCGGGCCGCAGCTTGTAATCGACTTCCGGATCGTCGAGCGACAAGCCGGCGATCACGCTTTGCGCGGATTGCCCGACTTTGAGGCCCAGCAGCGTGCGGATCAGCAAAATCGCGCCGAATATCCCCAGCACGATCGATACCGCCAACGGCACGGTGCCGGGGCCCAGCGGATCGTAATGGGCGGGCGGCTCGCGCAAGGCGGCCGTGCCGAAAACGATCGCGATCGCGAGGATAGCGGCCCCCGCGATCGCGTCGTTGCGCCGATCCTTCGGCGAGTCTTCGTTCGGCGACAAGGCGTGTCCGTCAGCGCGGCGGGGCGGCGGTCTTTGCGATCGGCTCGATCGCCTTGAACACGTCGTCCAAGCGCTTGGCGAAATCCGCGCCGCGCAGGAATTGGCCGGTCTGGGCTTGCTTCGCGAAGAAGTCCTTCAGTTCCGGCGTTTCGTTGGCCTTTTGCAGGGCGCTCGCCATGCCGTCGATCGCTTCCTTCGGCGTGCCTTTGGGCGCGAACCAGAAATTCTCGGCGCAATAGTCGAAGCCCAAGCCAAGCTCGCGCGCGGTGGGGATGTTCGGCTCCAGCGACAGGCGCTCCGGCCCCGAATAGGCAAGGGCGCGGATGCCGTTGGCTTTGTAGGTTTGGTATTCGGAGCTCGACAGCACCGTCAGCTGCGTGTGCCCGCCCATCAGCGCCGCGAAATTTTCGCCACCGCCGCCGATCTGCGCGTAGCGAAATTTGGCGCCCGGAAAGCCCTGTTCCATGAACAGCGCCATCATGTGGTTGAGCGCACCGATATTGACGCCGGTGACGATCGTGTTGGGCTGCGCCTTGGCCGCTTCCAGCAGATCCTTCAGCGTTTGGAAGCGCGAATCGCCGCGCACGATCGGGTGGAAGCAGAAGCCGCCGGTCAGTGCGACGGGCTCGAAATTGCGGTACGAAACGCCGCGCGCGGGATCGACCACTTCGCCCGACAACAGGGCAAGATGGATCGCCAGGAAGGTGTAGCCATCCGGGGCGGCCGTCATCACTTGGCGTGCGCCGACCGAGAAATGCCCGCCGACATTCTGGATCGCGACGGGTTGGGAGACGAGCTTCTTCTCGTCCAGCACCTTCTGGAGCGTGCGCGCGAGAATGTCGGTGGTGCCGCCGGGGCCGAAGGGCACGACGATGCGGATCGGCTTTTCGGGCCAAGCGGCAGCGGCGGGCGTGACGAACGCGAATGCGGCGCAGAGCGCGATGGCGAGTCTTCTCATTGTATTCCTCCCCTTGGATTTTTTTCGAGTATCGAGATCGAATTCGATGGCGTCAAGAACGGGCGGCACCACCGATGCGATAAAGTTGCGCGGCCGTGCCGCCAAAGATCGCGGCGCGGTCCGATATCGACAGATCCCCGAGAACGCGGTGCAGCATGTCGATTTGACGAGCGGCACCACACATCAATCCCTCGATCGGCAGATTGCTTCCCCACAAGCAGCGCGTGGGGCCGAAGGCTTCGACCGCGAAGCGAACGGGCACGTGGATCGCGGCTTCGTTCCAATCGCGGGCGATCGTCCACATCCCCGAAATTTTTATGTGGATATTGGGGCGCTTCGCCGCTTCGCGTACGCCCGCGCGCCACACATCCTCGAAGCCGGGTTCCAGCGTCGCCATATGATTGATTACGAACGGCGTATGCGGATGCGCGTCGGCGAGTTCGACGAGTTCCACGATCTGTTCGGGCAGCAAGATCATTTCCACGATGTGGTCCCGCGCCGCGATGCGCGCGATGCCGCGCCGGAAATCGTCGGACCGCGCGAGACCGGCGGCATTGGCGAAGCGCCACGGCGAATTCGTGCGAAAGGCGATGCCGGTGCGTATGCCGCGCACCGTTTCGTGGCGGGCGAGCGCATCGAGGGCGGCGTCGAGACCGGGCGAACGCGGGTCGAGATGCGCGATGCTCGCCGCGACGATGCCGTCGCCGGGGCGTATCTCGTCGAGCCATGCGGACTCCGCCGCCGGATCGGCCGCACCCGGCATCGCTTCGACATGCACGCTGGCGGCGATGTCGAGGCCTTCGGTCGCCGCGCGATAATCGGCGGGCAGAAAGTTCCGTTTGATCTTCGTGTGATCGCCGAAGGGGCGGGGTGGGGCTTCCGGCCGCAGCCACGCGTAAGGCAGACGCGCGAGGTCCCATAGATGATGGTGACCGTCGATCAGCTTGTAATCGCGCGCCGCACCCATGTCAGAACCTCACCAGCGCATCGCTCACGCGCTGCGACAGCACGTTGCCGATCGCTTTGCCGGTGCGGACCTTACCGTCGATCACGCCGGTCGAACCTTGGAACATCTCGTGCAGCATCGATCCGGGATCTCGGTCGACATATTCCACTTCTTTCACCGTATCGAGCGCTTGGCTAAGCGACAGCGCCCAAGGTTGTTCGGAGGTGTTGTGGAAGATGATCGGCAGGCCCGCCTTGCGCGCGTCCTGGTCGATGCGCAAGGCTTCGGTCACGCCGCCGCACCAGGCGATATCGGGCTGCAGGATCGACACCACGCCCGCTTCGATCAGCGCGCGGCAATCCCACAAGCTGAAGCAGAAATTGCCCAGCGCCAGCGTGATCGCGTCGCCCGCTTCGCGCTTCAGGCGCACATAGGCGCCGACATCGGCGGGCGATAGCGGGTCTTCGAACCAACGCACGCGATAAGGGGCGAGCGCTTCGACCATACGCAGCGTGTAGTCGACGTCCCAGCCCATAAACGCGTCGAGCATCACGTCGCGGTCGGGGCCTGCGGCTTCGCGCGCGCGGCGGATGAGATCGACATTCTCCGCGACGCCCGCTTCGCCGTCGCTCGGCCCCGCGACCATCGGCGTTTTAATGCCGAAGAACGGGCTTTTCGCGTAGCGCTCAGGCGATAGCGTTGTCGTATAGGCGGGCAATGTCACGTCGCGCCGGCCGCCGACCATATCGGCGATGTCGCGGCCCTCACGCTTGGCGCGCAAATCCCACAGCGCGATATCGATGGCGGAAACCGCCATCATCGCGAAGCCGGAACGGTCGAACGGCAGGATCGAGCGGAAGGCGATCTCCCAATTCTCGTCGATCTTGGTTTCGTCGCGGCCCGTCAGCAGGCGCGCGAACTGGTCGCGTACGATCGTCGCGACCACGGCGCCGCCATTCGTCATCGATACGCCCACGCGGCCTTGGGTGTCGGTGATGCGGGTGATGACCTTCTGTGGCGGCCACATCCACAGACTGCGCCGCGTGGCGAATTCGGGGAAGGGCGACATCGGCGTCGCCAGCTTCTGCTGGAAGATCGCGGAGTTGAGATAACCCGCTTCGAGCAGCAAGACGTCGATCGATGCGATCGCCATGGCGTGTCCTCCGTCAGTTATAGGCGCCGGGCAATTGCGCGCCGCCCGCGACCGGCAGATCGGCGCCGGTGATATAGCTGCCGGCGTCCGAGCACAGCAGCAATGCCGCGCCGACCATCTCTTCGGGTCGTGCGGCGCGGCCCAGCAGCGGCGCCGCTTTCTTTTGGATGTCGCGCCACTCGGCCTCGTCCTTGCGCCGCCAGCGATTGCGTTCGGTCTCGACCAGGCCGGGGGCGAGATTATTGACCAGCACGCCGTCGCGCCCGCATTGCGCGGCGAGATTGAGGGCGAGATTGGCTTGCGCCGCCTTCAGCGCGGCGTAAACCGCCAGTGACGGTTCGGGCCGCGTTTGATTGATGCTGCCGATGGTCAGCACGCGGCCCCATTTGCGCGCGCGCATCGGCGGAATGGCGAGGCCGAGCAATTCGATCGTCGCGTCGAAATTGATCCGCGTTTGGCGCTCCAGCTCGGCGGCCGAGATCGCGCTGAATTCCTCGCGCATCTGGACGGAGGCGCAAACGACCACGACGTCGATTTGGCCCAACGCGGCGACCGCACCGTCGAAAGCGCGCTTGGGTCCGCCTTGCGCCGCGAGATCGGCTTCGACCGCATGGGCTTGGCAGCCCAGGGCGCGGATCTGCGTCACCGTCTCCTTCGCGGCGTCGGGAAAGCCGAACGCCTTGTCGGCTTCGGCGGCGTAATGCACGGCGATGTCGGCGCCGTGTTCTGCGAAGCCCAGCGCGATCGCGCGGCCGATCGACAGGCTCGCCCCCGTGATCAAGCATTTGCGGCCGCGCATGGAAAAGATCGAGGATGTCATGGACGATGTTCCTAGAAGGCGACGCGATGAGGGAGCGGCGCGCGCTGGCCGATTCGCACGGCCAGCAGATCGCCGGCGAGCGTTTCGGTGCGCAGCTTGTCGCGCGACAGCACGCGGCGTTGGGAGGTGACGAATAGCGTTTCGCCGTCCGGCCCGCCGATTTCCGGCATGGTCGGGCGGGAGACCGGCACTTCGACGATGCGGTCGAGCGTGCCGTCCGGCAAACGGCGTTCGATACGTCCGCCTTCGACGACCGCGACCCACAACGCGCCATCCGCATCGACGCAAGTGCCGTCGGGAATCAGCCCGTCGGGGTATTTGACGAAAACGCGCGATGTGCCCAGCGCGCCGGTCGCGGGATCGTAGTCGATCGCTTCGATCGTATGCGTGGCGCTGTCGGCGAAATACATGATCCGGCAATCGGGCGAAAAGGCGATCCCGTTGGGCACGGCGACGTTCTCGCGCACGCGCGTCAAACGCAGGTCCGGATCGAGCCGGTAGAGCGCGCCGAAAGGCTGCGCACGGCCCGACTTATCCATCGTGCCGAACCACAAGCGCCCGGCGGAATCGGGCTTGCCGTCGTTGACGCGCGTCAGCGGATTGTCGGCTTCGACGGGAACGAGATGGGCGCCCAATCCCGTGGCCGGATCGAATTCATGGATGCCGTCCTCCAGCCCCACCAGCATGCCGCCCTTGCGCCGCCCGGCGAGCATGCCGGGCATCGAGGGCATGTTGAAGATGCGCTCCTCGCCGGTCGCGGGCGCATAGCCCAGGACGCGCTGGCCTTGGATATCGATCCACCACACGAAGCCGCTGGGCGCGTCCCAGAACGCGCATTCGCCGGTCACGGCGTTGGCGCGATGCACGGCTTGCGCGGCACTCGAAGGGATCGTCGGTGTGTTGCTCATGCGCCGGCCTCCGCGCCGAAACGTTTGAATGCGCCTTCCGGCGACAATTGGTTCATGTCGAGGGCGAGGCCCCAGCCCGGTCCTTCCGGGATCGGCGCCGCGCCATTCTGCGGGCGCGGGAAGGGGGCGGTCAGAATCGCGTCGAAGACGGGG
>JAFKFM010000002.1 GCA_017308135.1 Alphaproteobacteria bacterium | reverse complement strand
CGTAAGCGCCAAGGGGCCACCGCGTAGCGGTTCTGGCTCTGATCTGAGATTCTTCGTGCCGTTTGGAGTCGAAGGATCTGCTGATGGAAATTTCTATATCTACGCCTATGCCTGATGACAGAAATTGTCATGTGATCGAGGCTCTGGAGGCCCGGCCGTTGCGGGGACGTAGGGGCTGGTCGGATGAAGCGAAGGCGCGGCTCGTCGCGGAGACTTTTGCTCCTGGGGCGAATGTTTCGGCGATCGCCCGCCGGGCCGGGATGGCGCCGTCGCAGTTGTTCGGCTGGCGGCGGCAGGCATTGGCCAGCGGCGCTGTCGCGCCTGCAGCCGAAGGTGACCCGCCGCTGAGCTTCACGCGCTACGAAGCAGCCCGCAGTGCGCTGGTTGAGATCGTGATCGGCGACATCGTGGTCCGTGCCGGCCCCGATGTGACGAGTGACCATCTTGCGGCGGTGCTGCGGGCGGTTCGTCAGGCATGATCCCGTCGGGTGTGGCGGTTTACGTTGCGAGCACGCCGGTCGACTTCCGCAAGGGGCCGCTGTCGTTGATGGCGCTTGTGCGCGACGGCGGCGTCGATCCCTTCAACGGGGCGCTTTACGTGTTCCGTTCTAAAAGAGCCGACCGGGTGAAGATCGTCTGGTGGGATGGCAGCGGGGTCTGCCTTTACGCCAAGACGATCGAGACGACGCGGTTCTGCTGGCCGCCGGTGTCGGCGTCGCGGGTCCGGCTGAACCATGCCCAGTTGCTGGCGCTGGTCGACGGAATGGACTGGAAGAAGGTTCGCTCGGCCTCGGTCCGACGGCCGCAAGCATTGGGATGAGCGGTCTGTGGCAAAGTGAATCAGGCCTTTGAACGGCTTGGAAAAACGCGCCTGCCTGTGCTGTGATCGCGGTGATGACCGCGGCCATTCCAGAGCTTCCGGACGACATCGAAGCGCTCAAGGCGATGGTTCTCACCATGGCAGCGCAGTCGGCCCGCCTTGAAGAGCGCAGCCATCATCTGCAGGCCGTGAATAAGGCGGCCGAGGAGCGGATCGCGGCGCTGACGGCGATCGTGAAGATGCTGGAGCGAGCGCGTTACGGCCGGCGCTCGGAGCGGCTGGGCGGCGCGGTGCTGGATGACGACCAGTATGCCTTCGTGCTCGACGAGATCGAGACGGGCCTGGCAGTGATCCAGGAGGAACTGCAAGCGGCCGATCCGGATCGCCCGAAGCGCGCTCCGCGGCCTCGGAAGGGATTTGCGCCGCATCTGGAACGGGTCGAGCGGGTGATCGAGCCGGAGATCCCACCCGGCTGCGAAGGCTTGGAAAAGGTGCTGATCGGCGAGGACATCTCGGAGCGCCTCGACGTGACGGCGGCGAAGTTCCGGGTGATCGTGACCCGCCGCCCGAAATACGCCTTCCGGGGGCGTGATGGCGTAATCCAGGCACCGGCGCCGGCCCATCTGGTCGAAAGCGGCATCCCGAGTGAGGCGCTGCTGGCCCAGATCGCGGTCTCCAAATATGCCGATGGCCTGCCGCTCTATCGACAGGAGGCGATCTATGCCCGCGACAAGGTCGAGCTGAGCCGGTCGCTGATGGCGCAATGGATGGGCAAGGTCGGCTACGAGCTCATGCCTCTGGCCGATTACG
>JAFKFM010000001.1 GCA_017308135.1 Alphaproteobacteria bacterium | reverse complement strand
GTGGCGCGCCCGAAAGGAGGAGATTCCTATCTGGTGACTGTACCGTCTACGCCATTCTTTTGATTGCGGGATTCAGGATCAGGGATAGCGTTTCGACCTGCTTGAGGACGAGGCGGCCGATCGATGCGGCCGAAGGGTTGGGCGAGGTCGCAGTCGAGGATGCCGCGTTATGGACTGGTCCCGTTCACGAAGTTGGGCGTGAAGGGCGGCATTTTCCGGTTCAGGCTCCAACTTCCTATCGATGTGTTCGAGGCTCTAGTCGCAGCCGGTACGGCGGGCGCACGACGGACGGTGACCTTCTCGCTCAAGACGCGTGACCCACTGGCGGCGCGAAGCCGCGCTTTGCGGGCTGCGGCAGATGTCGCCGACATGATCTCGGCCGTGCGGTCCGGGACGATCCCGCCCTGGACGTTCGACCCGGCCATGTACCGGCAGAAGCAGATCATCGTTGCGAGCGCCGATCGGAAGCCGGTCACCTCGACCCCAGCAGGCTTAGCGTCCACGCCCTCGAAGGCGATGACGCTGCGCCGCGTGTACGAGGAGGTCTATCTGCCGCGCCGCCAGGAGCGGAAGGGTGTGCCGCCGCGACGGCGATCCAGGCTCGACATGGAGAAGGCAATCACCCGCTTCGCGGCCTCGGCCGGGGACCTTGCGATCACCAACATCACGAAGAAGACGGCCGAGCAGTTCGTCCGGTCGCTGAAGCTTGGCTCGGTCGCCACCGTCAAGAAGACGACCACCTGCCTCTCGACGATCTGCAACGCGGCGGTCGCGGCGAACCTGATCGCCAGCAACCCATTCCGAGGTCTCGGTCCCGATCGTGCTGCCATCGTCGCGGCACGCCGCAGCTACAGCCGGTTCGACCTCGACCAACTCGCCCGGTTCTTCCGGCAGACCGAGACCGAGGACGGCGCGGTACTCTGGCTGCCCAGGCTGTTGCTCCTGACCGGGGCGCGCCTGGAGGAGATGGCCCAGCTTCGTGCGTCCTGGTTCGTCCGGCGCGACGGAGTCGAGGTGATCGACCTGCACGACGCCAGGGTGAAGAGCGCGCACAACAGGAGGTACATTCCGCTTCACCGCGACCTGCTCGACCTCGGCATCCTCGATCTGGTGCGGCAATCGTCGGACCGGTTGTTTCCCGAGCTTCGGTACCGGGCTTCGGCCGAGCGTTGGAGCGGGTCGATCAGCACGCGTCTCAACCGTGAGATCGATGCGGCGCTCGGCGCGGATCGGCGGCTGACGGTCCATTCGCTGCGCAAGACCTTCGAGCACGCTGCCTATGTGGCCGGGGTGCCGAAGCCCAGCATCAACGCGATCACTGGCCACAAGCCGGGCGATATCAGCGAGGAGCATTATCTCCTGCTCAAGGACGATGTGCCGCTGCTGAAGCAGCACATCGACAGGCTGGAGTTCCCGTTCCTGAAGCGGACCAGGGCCTGATAGGGGTCGTTTTTGACTGACTTCCGTGCGCGCGATCGCACGCCACGGTCTCTCCCAGAGCCCAGCGAAAGAAATTGCAACCCGCGAACAATGGCAGGTAGTATCCTTGTATTAGCTAAGGTAATTTCTATGATCAATCTATTCAGCAATATCGACTACGACGCAACAGCTTACGAAGATGATAATGATCTCGTCGATCACGTTTGTCGTATCTACCCTCCTCAAGACCAAGAAGATTGGCAGATCATCAAACTCACGGAGAAACTCCAGAAGCTGGCGGTTGATCGGGGGTTTGGCTACCACACCGTCTATCGGTTGAACGATGCGGGACGCCCGGCTCTCCAGTTTGAGTTCGAAGCCCCGGTTGCGGCGGACTTCATTGCGGCCTCGCACGGCGAGATCAGCGGCATCATCAAGAAGCTGGAGCGCTCGGGCAAGTTCGGTCGGAGGGGCGCGTGATGCCGACGCTCACACACGTCATGGACTATGAAGAGGTCCTCGCAGAAGAGGCGCGCATCTCGGCCACGCTGCTGAACGCAGGCTTCCCGGCGGATCATCTTGACCTCGTGGATGCGGCTGTTGACTCGCTCGCCCACGATCTCGCCGATCGTGCGAGGAAGCTCGGCATCAGCGTCTTCAAGGTCGGCAAGGTCTGGTCGAACCTTCCAGAAGAGTGGGAACCGGGTGATCCGAGGGAAGCGAAGGTGTTCTTCTGCTTCCCCGACGACGCCAACGCGGTCTTGTTCAAGACCATGTTCATCTGATCACATGGCTGGCCCGGATCACGCCTCCGGGCCAGTCAGGCCAGCGCGCTCCGCCCGCCCTTCACGGCCCGGTAGATCGTGCTGGGCGCGACACCGACATGCTGCGCGATCTCGGCGACAGTCAGCGTGCCCTCGCTGAGCAGCGTCTTCGCGACGGTCAGCTTCACCGTGTCCAACGCCTTCGGGCGTCCTCCGACTCTTCCGCGCGCACGGGCTGCGCGAAGACCGGCCTGGGTACGCTCGCGGAGAAGCTCGACCTCCATCTGGCCGAGCGCGCCCAGGATCGTGAAGAGGAACCGTCCTGCCGGGGTGGTCGTGTCGATGGCTTCGGTCAGCGATCGCAGTCCGATCTCTCGGGCGCGAAGTTCCTCGGCGAGTTCGAGCAAGTGCCTGATCGAGCGGGCCAGCCTGGACAACGAGTAGACGACGATTACGTCGCCGCTCCTGGCATGGTCGAGGAGCTTCCGCAACTCGGGCCTCTCGGCCTTGGTCCCCGAGATGGTCTCGACGAAGACCTTCTCGCACCCTGCCGCCTTCAGCGCGTCAAGCTGAAGGCTGTGATCTTGTCCGTCCGTCGAAACCCGAGCCAGCCCCAGCTTCATCGCCTCTCCTTCGCATAACCCGTCGAAGGGAGGCTCTCATGAGAAGCCAGTTCTGCAAGCAGTTTTTGCGACACCGTCGTCAGCAGAATCCCCGACGATCACCCCGCCATCAGCAGCGTCGCGGAAACGACCGTTTGTC